>NZ_JAEPRJ010000002.1 GCF_016651435.1 Catonella massiliensis
ACATTAAGCAGTTCTGATTATTGTAACCACCTTTGACTTTAGCGTATCCTGAGTATCTAAGTCTTACTTAGCAGGAAAATCTATTTAATATTTTAACTTCATCTGCTATAATGTCTTTAAGGGCATTGTAGCAAACCAATGAAAGAAAGGACTATATGCCTACAAAAAAAGAACGTGATGAGTATTTAAGAGGATTGAACCCAATTGATGACCTTATGTTTCGCAAGATGGCTGAACATAAGGAATTCTGCGAAGAAATCCTTAGAGTTATCTTGGATGATTACAAACTTGTTGTTACTGATAACATGCAGCAGTTTGACCTTAAGAATCTGCAGGGGCGCTCTGTAGTATTGGATGCCAAATGTATCACCGGAGATGGGCGGTATATCAATATCGAAGTCCAAAAAGCGAATGATGACAATCATCTTAAAAGAGTACGTTACAATGCTTCGGTGTTGACTGCCAATGTAACAGAGACCGGAAGGCAGTTTGAATTTGTACCTGATATCTGTATTATATTTATTTCAGCCTTTGATTTATTTAAGGGTAATCTTCCGCTTTACCATGTAAAGAAGGTTGTTGTGGAAACTGAGCAGATAATAGATGATGGTCTTACTGAGATATATGTAAATGCAGCTGTGGATGATGGTTCAAAGCTTGCAAAGCTAATGAAAGTGTTTACTAATAATGATGTTTATGATGAAGCCGATTTCCCGGTTACCAGCGAAATCAAGGCTAGGTTTAAAAAGGATGAAGGAGGTACCGTAAAGATGGATGCAACTTTACAGAAATGGATGCAAGAAAGTGAAGAGATAGGCGAGAAGCGCGGCAGAAAGGAGGGCGTAAAGGAAGGTAAAATTAAAGGTGCTAACGAGGAAAAGCTTAGAATCGCCAAAGACATGATAGCCAGTGGTCTTGAATTTGGATTTATTGCAAGATTGACAGGGCTTTCTGAGGAGGCTGTTGCTGCTTTGCAGGGCTAATGTGACACACCCTATCAGCTTCTGGTAATACCTTATATGCGATATTAGGGGTCACTTATAAGGGGTTGTTACAATTGTGTGTTGTTATTAATCCCATAATGCAGATTTTCTTTTTATTCTTTGTCATGGTTCTGTCGAAGTATGGATTAGATTGTTTGTTTTATGGGATTTTTTGATTTCTTAGATACGCTTGCTTATTGTTTTTGGATGCCATCCTAGCCGCACTTTGAATGATGATTTTTAATTTGTCACTCTAGTCACGCTTAGAATAATAAATTTCAGACTCACTCCTGCATTCTCTTCATTGCCTCAGATACTTTCACTTTGTACAATGTTTTATGTTTGCCACCCTAGTCACGCCTAGAATAATAAATTTCAGACTCGCTCCGGCATCCGCTTCGCTTCGCCTAACGCGCTCGCTTAGAATTTATTATTCTATGCTGATTAATTTCTAATAATGTGCATCGCATAATACTGCATTGAGATTCGAGATTATTCCCGAAACAGTAAGTTTTACACTTCATTTTCGATGCCTGCTGACTAGGAGCTCCCTTCTTTTTGCTTTACAAGTGTTTTTCGCTTGATTTTTTGGTTATTTTGTACACTTTTTCTTTGAAACTTTGTGCACTTTGCCGTTGTTTTTTATTTGGATTTCATATATAATACTTCTTGTCGGGGTGAGTTACAATAGTCACTAAGTAGTATTTCTCGAGTCGCTAAGCAGCATTTCTTAGTTACCAAGCAGTATTTCTTAGCTATTATGATTTGCGTGATATATGTATTCAATATGTGATTATATGTGATATGGAGTTCGATGTCTGTCTTTACTGATTGCTATCTTTTCACACTGATAATCATTGCAAAAAGTTTTCAGTTCTTCCTAATAATCACTACAATGAGTACTAAGTTCTCTTTAATAATCACTGCAAAGAGTGTTCTGTTCTCCCTAAATAACCGCTGCGAATAGTGTTCTGTTCTCAGATATCTAACATTAATCAGTTCTGATTATTGTAACCACCTTTGACTTTAGCGTATCCTGAGTATCTAAGTCTTACTTAGCAGGAAAATCTATTTAACATTTTAACTTCATCTGCTATAATGTCTATAAGGCATTATAGCAAACCCAATGAAAGAAAGGACTATATGCCTACAAAAAAAGAACGTGATGAGTATTTAAGAGGATTGAACCCAATTGATGACCTTATGTTTCGCAAGATGGCTGAACATAAGGAATTCTGCGAAGAAATCCTGAGAGTTATCTTGGATGATTACAAACTTGTTGTTACTGATAACATGCAGCAGTTTGACATTAAGAATCTGCAGGGGCGCTCTGTAGTATTGGATGCCAAATGTATCACCG
>NZ_JAEPRJ010000003.1 GCF_016651435.1 Catonella massiliensis
TTTGTTTTTTGATTTTACTGACCTGCATACTCCACAGGGTACGGATATTCCGTGGATGCTTACCCTGACTCGTTTTGCTGGTCATTGTGATGATGCAGCACCTGTAGCGCTCCATCGTTATCGGGTTCCCTTCCAGAACCCTGCCCGATCTCGGAAGAATCCGAAAACCGGCAAGGCTCTGGAATAAATTTTGCTGCCGACTGTCTTACGCTGCAGTCGATTCCTTCTTTTCCGGGCGCCTGATGTCCATCAACATCTTCTTCGGATCATAGAACGTACCAGTATTCAGAATCGTATAGATGATCCTCAGAAGCTTGCAGGCAATCACAATCAATGACTGCATCTTTTTCAACGGATTATCGGCTCGTGTCGTATAATACATATGGAGTTCTTTGAATTCCTCTGCATGGGCCACTGCTGACTTTGCTGCCTGGAACAACCAATACCTTAGTCGTTTACGTCCCCTGTGGCTGATTTTGGTTTCTCCCTTATGCTTTCCTGAGCTGCATGCCACAAGACCTAATCCGCTTAATTTCTGTATTTCCTTAACATCATCAAATCTTGAAATATCTCCCATCTCTGCAAGAATACCAGAAAGTGTATTTTCTCCAATCCCCGATATCTCCAGAACGTTACCTGTATGCGGTATCTCCTGACATTTCCGGTTAATCTGATTCTCTATAACAGCAAGTTCAGCATCCAGTTCCAGAATTTTCTGCACGAACCACTTTACAGCTGCCTTACCTGCAATGGATCCATCCTTGATCCCAACACTTGCTTTTGCATACTGCAAGATTTCTCCAGCTCTGCTATACCCACGTCCTCTAAGTTTAGCAGCATGCCAGATCTGTCTTATCCCTTCTTCTCCAAGTGCGGTCAGTTCTTCCGGAAATGGTGCCTCTTTCAGCAGTTCCAGGCTAAATGCTCCATCGACTTTTCCCAATGCATCCTTATACTCCGGGAAATATATCTTCATCTCCCTGTGCATCCGGTTGATTGTTCGAATTCTGTCTTCATTCAGTTGGTCTCTGAACATGGATAACCTACGAAGCTCCGCATAGATTTTTTCTGGAAGATATGGCATACCAAAGTTGCCATCCTTGACAAGATTTGCTATCAGTTTTGGATCCTTCCTGTCATCCTTGAGCTGGCTGTTATCTTCAACCTCCTTTGTCTGCTTAA